>NZ_AOMD01000019.1 GCF_000336915.1 Halococcus saccharolyticus DSM 5350
GGTCGACGATCGAGCGGTCGAGTTCGGGATCGTCGACCCGATCGAGGCGCTCCGTGACAGCCGCGCGGTCGATCTCGATGGCGGCCATCAGTCGGCGGCGGCCCCGCTCTCGTACTGATCCCCGAGATCGAACTGTGCGCTGATGTCGTCGTCGCGGAGCGCTTCCTTTTTGTCCTCGATGTCGATGTCGTAGAGTTCGGCGGCGTTCTCGCCCATGATCTTCCGTTTCACCTCTGGCGTGAGCTCGACGCCGAACTCGTCGCGCTGGTCCTGGGTCATCTCCGCGTCCATCACGGCGGGGATGAGCCAGTCGGGCTCCCAGATGGCGTAGTCCGAGCCGAAGAGGAGGTTGTCCTCGCCGACCCAGAACAGGAGTTCGCCGAGCATGTTCCCGAACTTCCGGGGGCGATTTTGAGCAAAGGGTGCGACGACGGCCAACCCACCATACACGTTGGTCTCCTGGGTCGCGATGTGACAGAAGTCGTCGAGCCGCGGGTAGCCGACGTGTTCGACGACGAAGTTGAGTTCCGGGAAGGAAGTGGCGGCGTCGTCGACGTCCGCCACGTCGAACGCGTCACGATTGAGGGGCCGGATCGTCGGTCCCTTGTGTGGATGAATGTTCGTGATCCCGAGGTCGACACACTTTTCGAGGTACTCGAAGGCTTCCTCGGAGTCGAGCCGCCACCCCTTCGAGTCGCCCCGCCACTCGGCGGTGTAGAGCTTCACGCCCTGGATGTCGTACTCCTCCTTCTGGCGTTCGAGTTCCCGGAGGCCGGCGTCGCCCTCGCGTGGATCGAACCGCCCGTTGAGCACGAACCGTTCGGGGTACTCCTCGGCGAGTGCGGCGTTGTCGTCGACGGTGTTGAACCCCTCCGTGTAAAACTCGTTGAGGTGGGTCGGCTGGAAAATCCCCATGTCGACATCGCCGTCCCGGAACAGGTTCTCGATCATCCGTTCCGAACTGTATTTGCGGTACTCCTCCAGGTCCCACTGGCGGTCGTCGGGGGTGAACGCCGCATGGTAGTCGTAGAAACACTGGATGAACTGTTCGCCGCCCTCGTGTTTGATGTTCGCCTCGCTCGCGTCCCAGTGGTGGACGTGGGAATCGATGACGAAGACGTCCTCGTCCTCGTGTCGGTACATGGCGGGTGGTGAATGGTCACACGCGACAATATGTCTTTGGTCATTTTTTTGGCATGAATGGCTGCATCCTCGTTCGGGCGGGTTGCGCGGCCGACTGACGTTGCGGATGAGTGTCATGAACACTTTTGCCGATGACCGGAGTACTGGTGTGTGCTACCATGCAAGCAGCCAGGCTCCACGAGTACACCGAGGAGATGGACGACGCGCTCTCGATCGACGACGTCGACGCGCCACAGGTGAGCCAGGCCGACCACGTGGTCGTCGACGTCGAGGGCGCAGGCTGGTGTCAGACGGACAACCACGTCATCGAGGGGATGTGGGAGCAGTACATGCCCCAGGACCTCCCGATGACCCTCGGCCACGAGAACGCCGGCACGGTAGTCGAGGTCGGCGACGGCGTCTCGGTCGTTGAGGAGGGCGATCAGGTGATTTGCCACCCGGTGATGACCTGCGGAACCTGCCGGCCCTGCCGGCTCGGCGAGGACATGTACTGCGAGAACGTCGCCTTCCCGGGGCTCTCGACCGACGGGGGGTTCGCCGAGTCGCTGCTCACGAACGAGCGCGCCGTGATCCCGTTGCCCGACGGCGTCGACACGACCGACATCGCTCCCCACGCCGACGCTGGTATCACGGCCTACCACGCGGTGAAAAAGGCCGCTCGCGAGCTGAACCCAGGCGATCACGCGGTCGTCGTCGGTATCGGCGGACTCGGTCACATCGGGCTCCAGTGTCTCGACGCGATGAGCGCCGCCAGCATCACCGCGGTCGATCTCAAGGACAGCGCGCTCGATCTGGCGACCGATCTCGGGGCGCACCACACCGTGAACCCCGACTCGACGGACGTCGCGAGCGAGATCGAATCGATCACCGACAGTGTCGGCGCACAGCAAGTGCTCGATTTCGTCGGCAGTGACGCGACCACCGCACTCGCGCCCGACGTCGTCGCGGCCGGCGGCGACCACCACGTCGTCGGCTACGGCGGTCACGTCCACGAGCCTGCTCAGGCGCTCGTCAACGGCGAATTCAGCTACCGTGGCACGCTCGTCGGCCAGTACACCGAGCTTCAGGAGCTCGTCGCACTGGTCGAACGCGGCGACGTCGATCTCCGGACCTCGCGGTACGGACTCGACGAGATCAACGACGTCGCCGCGAAGCTCGAGCACGGCGAGATCGAAGGGCGGGCCGTTATCACGCCCTGAAAGCCCTCGGAACTGCGCGGGCCATCGGCCCGCGCATCCGGCCTCACTGCGTTCGGCCGGACGCCTGGCGGCGGTTCCTCGCCCTTTTCATGTCCACCGGGAGAGCGAAGCTCTCCCGAGCCCTGCCTCACTTCGTTCGGCAGGACACCAGGACAGCATTGCGCGACCCGCGCTGTCGCGCGGGCACGCGCTGAAGCCCCCGTCCCTCCCCGTGCGGCCGCGATAAACGCGGCCGCGTGGCTTCCTGACGCACCACTACCGCCACCGCAACCGCTCCGCTACCGCCACCACACAGCGACCGCCAGCGCCGCCGCGCGATCTAGGAACGGGCAGCGAGGTCAGATACCGAGGATCAGCGGCCCCATCAACACGCCCATCAAATGAACGCGCCGCGCGCGGAACTTCGCGGGGATCAGGCCGATCAGCGCGCTCGCACAAAACGCACCCACGCCGATCGGTCCGGCGAATAAGAACGCGAGTCCGAGCAGGAGACAGAGAACACCGATCGAGAGATGGGTGTACTCGACCCGTCCGACTGTCCGGAGATACCGGTCGCCGACCCACGGCACCAGCACGAACCCGACGCCCGCCGCGAGGGCAACGCCCGAGAGCAGTAGGGGCAAATCGAGTGGCACATCCGTCGATTCGAGGGCAACTAGCACCCCGGTCCGGGGTGAACCAAGCGCGACAAGCGCGAACAACGCGAAAATCGTGTTACTTGTGTTGACACCGCTTGTCGCGACCAGAAAGCCACGTGCGCCGTCGTCCTCGGGTACTGCGGGCAGCGTCACCGTCGCCGCGACCGCTGCCGACACCCCTGGGAGATAGCCCACGATCGCGCCCGAGGCCGTCCCGACGATCGCCGTCAACCCCACCGTGCGCCGCGGCGTCGTGACGGCGGCATCGGCCTGTTCGGGCACCCCGGCTCCGTCGAGTGCTTCGATGAGGACGGGTGCTCCAAATAGCCCCGCGAACAACGGCATCAGCATCCCGCCGGCGGCTAGCGGCGCGCTCGGCTCGATGTCGAGCGTGAGCCACCCGAGCCCCGCACTCAGGAGAAACGCGGCTGCACCCCCGATCCGCGCGACGTTCGACCGCTCGGTGACGACGAGGAAGACCGCGACGCCGCCCAAGACGAGCGGCAGATGCGCCCGTACCGTCGGATACACTGATACCATCAGTCGCGTCATCGGGATCGCGAGCGGCACCGCGAACGCGACCGCCAGCCCGCTCCCAAGCGCCGACAGGCGGAGCGCCTCCCGGCCGCGACCCTCGATTACCAGTCGATGGCCTGGCAGCGCCGAGGCCGCCATCGCGGCGTCGGGTACCCCGAGTGCGAGTGCCGGAACCACGTCGAGGAACGTGTGCGTCACGCCAGCAGCGAGCATTGCCGCCCCGACGTAGAGCGCCGGTCCCGGAACCTGCGGGGCGGCTGCCGCCAACAGCAGCGCGAAGTTGTTGGCGTGGAGTCCGGGCACGAGGCCGCTCACCGTTCCGAGTGCGATCCCACCGAGGACGAACCCGAGCGCCGGGAGTGCGGTTTCGGGCGCGACCACGACGCTCCCGCCGAACGGACCCATTCACCCCGCGGTGGCTGCGTCCCGGTATGTAAACGCTCGCACGGCTATCGGGTCGGTGAAAGAAAAGTGTGGGTCGAACTGACCGCCGTTCAGCCGAAGAGTTCGCCGAGACCCTCGCCGCCAGCGTCGTCGTCCTCGTCGTCGTCCGCTTCGGCTTCCTCGGCTTCCTCTTCCTCGGCTTCGTCGGCCTCGTCGGCGTCGGCCTCGCCGCCAGCCCCGCCGGCTGCTGCGCCGCCCGCACCGCCAGCGCCGCCTGCGGGCACCGCGGCGGCCTGGTCGACCGCTTCCTCGATGTCGACGTCTTCGAGCGCCGCGACGAGCGCCTTCACACGCGACTCCTCGACGTCCGCACCGGCCGCGTCGAGCACGTCGGTCAGGTTGTCTTCGTTGATCTCTTCGTCCGTCTCGTTCAGGATGAGTGCTGCGTAAACGTATTCCATTGTTGTGGTGTTGTGGGTTGGGGTGTCTGTTTCGTGATCGAGTCAGCCGAACATCTCACCGAGACCAGCGCCCGCGTCGCCGTCGTCGTCATCGTCGGACTCGTCGTCCGCGTCGGCATCGGGCTCGGTCTCCGCGTCGGCCTCGTCGTCGTTCGATTCGTCTGCGTCCGCATCCGCGCCTGCGTCAGCCGACTCCTCGACGACCTGCTCGCGGAGCTCCTCGGGGAGGGCCTCGTCGTCGTCGATGTGGGCCGCGAGCGCACGGACCTGTGCGTCCGCCTTGCTCACGAGCTCGTCGGCGATGTCGGGGCTCTCGATCGCGGCGTGGACGCCGAGGCTCCGCGCCTCGGTGCTCGCCTGGCCGAGCAGCGCGCCGGCCGTGCGATCGGTCGGATAGACCGCGTTGATCGAGAGGTTTCGAGCGCGAGCGGCCGCCGCCTCGACGTCCGCACGGTACTCGTCGACGTCGATCGCGAGCTCGTCGGGCTCGAACAGAATGCCGTCGGCGTAGACGGTCTTGAGGTCGAGTCCGACCTCCTTCGGCTCGATCCCGAGTTCGCCGAGCACGTTCGCGAGCTGGGCGGAGACCTCCTCGCCTTCCTCGAGAACAGTGGAATCCTCGGTGACGTGGATCGAGCCGTCCATGATCCGGGCGGCTGCGCCGACCTGCTGGAGCTCTCCGACGAACGGACCGGGATCGACGCCGGTGTCGCTCTCGGGGATCGTGATCGCGTTCGGCGCGATCTCGCCCGCGTTGATCGGGGCGGGCGTCTTCGACGCCTCCAGCTGGCGATAGAGCCCGAACGGGTTCTCGTCAGTACCGATCAGCCCGACCTGCCCTTCGATCTCGCTCGTGAGATCCGCGACGCCCTCGCCGGCCGCCTCGAGCGCACGCACGAGCAGGGTGTTCCGGGAGACTCGAAGCTCGGCCTCGCCGTGGAGCTCCCGGCGCATCGCCTGGAGCTGGCGGCTCGGGATCCCGCCGATCGAGACGACGCCGACGCTCTCGTAGGTCTCGATCAAGTCGGCGAGGTCCGCGACCTCCTCGCGCTTCCACTCCGGGATCGCCTCGGTCTGCCGGTCGCCCGCCTCGCTCTCGGCGGACATTTAGGCCACCTCCACGGAGGGCCCCATCGTCGTCTTGACGTACACCGTATCGATGTTGAGGGGTCCCTTCTCGAGGTCGGCCTCGAGTCGCCGGACGATGACGTCGATGTTGTCCGCGATCTCCGCGGCGGACATGTCGTCGGCACCGACTCGGGTGTGGAAGGTTCGCCGGTCGCGGCTCCGGAGCTGAACGGTGTTTTTCATCCGTTCGATGGTCTCCACCACGTCGTCGTCGGGCTGGAGTGGGGTCGGCATCTTCCCCCGAGGACCGAGAACGGTCCCGAGGTAGCGACCGATGTCCTGCATCATGCTCGCTTCGGCGATGAAGAAGTCGGTCTCGCCAGCGAGGTCCTTCGCCTCGTCGTCATCGTCGCCAAGCTCCTCGAGATCGTCGCCGTCGAGTACGTCGTCGGCGACCTCCTCTGCCCGGAGGGCGGTCTCGCCCTCGGCGAAGACCACGATCCGTGTCTCCTGGCCGGTTCCTTCCGGAAGAACGATACTCTCGTCGACGCGGTTCGATGGGTCGTTGAGGTCGAGATCGCGCAGGTTGACCGCGAGGTCCACCGTCTCACTGAAGTTCCGCGGTGGGGCCTCGTCAAGCGCGCGCGTCACGGCCTCCTCTATGTCCTGATCTGCCATTATCCACCTCCGTAGTACGCCTTCGTGGCTGCTACGGCGTGAAACAGGCGCTACCTGCCTCGGTTGGGAAAAGACCGATGCGACCCTTAAACCCGTCGAAGCGGTCGTGGGACAACCGGGGATCGGCTATCGCTTTCGGGGCGATTCGATCGATATCGATCCAGCGAAGCTGACGATCTAGTCGACAACAAGAATGCGACGTATCCTCCGGGCCGCTCGCGCGGTCTACGACTCGGCGAGCGTCTCGTCGTATTCGCCGTCGTCGACTCGGTCGTCGAAGGTGCGTGCGTCCTCGCCCTCGATGGTAACGCCGAGGCTGACGCAGGTGCCGGCGACCTCTTTCGCGGCGTTTGCGGTGTCGTACGCGAGCAGGTCGGACTGTTTCTGCTCGGCGATCTGCTTGACCTGATCGACCGAGAGGTCGGCGACGAAGTTCTTCTGGGGTTCGCCGGAGCCGGTCTCGAAACCGGCCTCGTCCTTGACGAGCGCTGCGGTCGGCGGCACACCCACGTCGATCTCGAACGCGCCGTCGTCCTCGTACTCGACGGTGACGGGGACTTCGGTACCGTCGAACGCCTCGGTACGGTCGTTGATCTCGCTGACTACCGCCTGCACGTCTACCGGCGTCGGACCGAGCTCGGGTCCGAGCGGCGGTCCCGGATCGGCCTCCCCGCCGGGAACGAGGACTTCGATAGTTCCAGCCATGCTTCCGGAAACCGCCGCCGCGAGGTTAAGGATTGTCTTTCGTCACGCGGTCGGCCCGCTCGCGACCCCGGAAGGAAGGACTTTTCGACGCCCGCGGTTCATCAGTAGCCGATGGGACTCGAAGGGGAGATCGAGGAGCTCCGCGAGGAGATCGCGGAGACCCCGTACAACAAGTCGACCGAGGCCCACATCGGCCGGTTGAAATCGAAGCTCGCCGAGAAAAAGGAGAAGCTCGAAAACCAGTCGTCGGCGGGCGGTGGCCAGGGCTACTCGGTCGAACAGACCGGCGACGCGACCGTGGCGCTCGTCGGCATGCCGAGCGCCGGCAAGTCCACCCTGTTGAACGCGCTCACGAACGCCGAGAGCGAAGTCGGTGCCTACGAGTTCACGACTCTCGATGTGAACCCCGGAATGCTCCAACACAAGGGCGCGAACATCCAGCTCCTCGACGTGCCGGGCCTGATCGCCGGTGCGGCGGGCGGCCGGGGTGGCGGTCAAGAAGTGCTCTCGGTGATTCGGACTGCCGACCTCGTGGTGTTCGTCCTCTCCGTGTTCGAGATCGAGGCGTACGCCAAACTGCACGAGGAGCTCTACCAGAACAAGATTCGACTCGACACCCGTCCCCCGAAGGTCCGGATCACCCGCAAGGGGAAAGGGGGTATCGACGTCACCATGGCTCCCGAGGTCGAACTCGACGAGAACACCGTCCGGGAGGTGCTCCGCGAGCGCGACTACGTCAACGCCGATGTCGCGGTGAGCGAGGCGGTCGACATCGACCGTCTGCTGGACGGCGTGCTCGACAACCGGGTGTATCTCCCGTCGCTGGTCGCAGTCAACAAGGCCGACCTGATCGAGCCTGACTACCTCGAAACCGTCAATAGCGATCTCCGTGACCACGACATCGACCCCGACGACGCGATCTTCATCAGCGCCGAGGCCGAGAAAGGTCTCGACACGCTCCGTGAACGGATCTGGCAGCAACTCGACCTCATCCGGATCTACATGGACAAGCCCGGCCGTGGCACCGACTACGAGGAGCCGCTGATGCTCCGTGCGGGCCAGACGGTGGGCGACGCCTGCGAGAAACTCGGCGGCGAACTCGAAGATCGATTTCGGTTCGGTCGAGTGTCTGGTCCGAGCGCGAAACACGACGACCAGCAGGTGGGGAAGGACCACGAACTCGCAGACGAGGACGTGCTTCGGATCGTCGCGCGCCGCTGATGGCCGGCGTGTCCGCCCCGCCCGGCTCGTCGACTCCACGTCGCCGGCTGCTCGTTCTTCTCGCTCTCGGCCTCGTGCCGTGGACCGTGCTCGTCGGGAGCGAGGTGACGCTGCTCTTTCCGTTCGGACTCGTCAACGCGAACCCACTCCATCTCACGCCGCTTAACGACTACCTTCGATTCGCGCGCGGGTTCGCGGCGCTGCCGAGATATCTCCAGGCGTGGCCGGTAAGCGTCGGGTGCTACCTCGCCGGGCTCGCAAGCGCCCTCGTCGGCGTCGTGTGGCGCGAGGACCCGCGCGTGACCGGTGGGCTGATCGCTCTCGCGGGCCTGAGCCACGTCAGCGTCGCCGTCGGGCTGTCGCGGGGAATCGGTCGCCTCGCACTCCCGATCGGTCCGGTGCTCGCGCTCGCGGTCGCATGGTGGTTCTACTGGCCGGCCGTGCGGCGTGGCTGATCCGTCCCGCCATCGACTTCCCCGAGGACCGACACAGTTCGGCCAGCTATAAGACGAACCGGGCTCTCCAGCGGGTATGAGTGGCCGCGTGCGATCGATCCACATCGCCAGCGAGCAAGGAGCCGAACCGGAGTCGGTCGCGGCGGTCGAAGCCGTCGCCGACGCCGGACTCCGCGGTGATCGATACTTCAGCGACGCCGGCACGTTCGCTGAGCGGACGGGCGGTGATCTCACACTCATCGAGAGCGAGGCCCTCGCGGCCGTCGAACGGGACGACGGGATCGAACTCGAACCCGGAGCGCACCGCCGGAACATCACCACCGAGGGCGTTCGACTCAACCACTACGTGAATCACCGGTTCCGCGTCGGCGAGGCGACGTGTCTCGGCGTCGAACTCTGCGAGCCGTGTTCGTACCTGGAACAGCATCTCGGGGAACAGGGCGTCCGTGAAGCGCTCGTCCATCGTGGCGGCCTTCGCTGTCGTATCGTCGCCACCGGCCGGATCCACACCGGCGACACCATCGAACCGATGGAAGGGGAATCCACGAAAAGCGATGGATAAAAGCCCGCAGAACACCTGTGTGCAACCATGACTGACCGGGTGGTCGGTCGGCTGCAAGATCAGGCAACCGTCGAGCAGCGCGTCGCGAGTGGGGACGCACCCGAGTGGGTCGTCGCCCACTGGCACTCCTTTCGTGACGGGCTGTTGGGCGAGCGAAACGACACGCCGTTTCCCTGCTTTTTCGGTGCCGAGTCGGTCCGGAACAGCGAGCCGCTGTACACCGCGGTCCCCTCGATGACCGAGAAGGACGCGCTGCTCGGTCTCGGACGGACGCTCCTCGACTACATCGACACCTATCGCGACCACAACGATCGTGCCTCGCTGGTCGCGTTCTTCGAACCGCCTGACGGGGAGTTCGCGGAGCAGGAGTACCACGAACATCTCTGGCACGTGCTCCAGTTCCTCCACGTTCACGACCCTGAACCCTGGCCCGAGGAGATCCCGACCGACCCCGACGATCGCCACTGGGAGTTCTGCTTCGGTGGGGAGCCGATGTTTCCGACCTGTCGCGCGCCGTTCTACGAGCAGCGAAAGAGTCGGTACTCGCCGATCGGACTGGAGATCACGTTCCAGCCGCGCGCGCTGTTCGAGAACCTCGGCGTGACGGCGGAGACGAAGGCGGGACAGCAGGCCCGGGACCTCATTCAGGATCGTCTCGACGGTTACGACGGCGTCTGTCCGCACGCCGACCTCGGTGACTGGGGGGTCGAGGGCGACCGGGAGTGGCCGCAGTACATGCTGTCGGAGAACCCAGAGCAAGCGCCGGACGAGCCACCGATCACCGTCACCCGCGAGCATCCCAAATCCGATCGACTGCGCGGTCCGGATCGACGGCCGCCGACTCACCGCTCGTCGCCGAATCCTGCCCGATGACGGTCGGTCACGCCGGGGAGCCCGTATTGTTGCTCATCGATTTCCAGCAGGGGTTCGCCGATCCGGCGTGGGGAACCCGCAACAACCCGGATGCCGAGCAGAACGCGGCGCGATTGCTCGCGGCGTGGCGCGAGCGCGACCGTCCGATCGTCCACGTCCGCCATGACTCGACGGAGCCGACGTCGCCGCTCCGTAGCGGCGAATCCGGATTCCGATACAAGGAGGGCCTCGAATCCTGTGACGGCGAAGCAGAGTTCACGAAGCGCGTCAACGGCGCGTTCGTCGACACCGGTCTGGAGGCGTGGCTCCGTGAGCGCGGACACGACACGCTCGTCGTCTGTGGTCTGACGACCGACCACTGCGTGTCGACGACGACACGAATGGCCGAAAACCGTGGGTTCGACGTTTCGCTCGTGCGGGACGCGACGGCGACGTTCGACCGAACGCTCGACGACGAGGCGTTCGACGCTGAGACGGTCCACCGCACGGCGCTGGCACATCTCGACGGCGAGTTCGCCACGATCGTCTCGACGGACGAAATCGTCGATACGACGAAATCCACCCAGCAGTAACGTTTCACGAGATCGTGCTGCGGGGCCGTTTACCGTGGCACTCGGTGTACGCCAGTAGTCTTTTCGCCCCCGAAGGCGAACGGCGGTGCATGGACGCAACTCTCGACCACACGATGATCCGGGTCGAAGATCTCGAAGCATCGATCGACTGGTACGGCGACCACCTCGATTACGTCGAACACGGCCGGATGGAGGCCGATACGTTCACCAACGTCTTCTTGGGCCCCGAAGACGTCCACGACGAGGGCGCGCTGCTCGAACTCACGTACAACCACGACGGGCGCTCCTACGAAGTGGGCGACGCGTGGGGCCACATCGCGGTTCGAGTGCCCGAGGGAGAGCTCGAATCCGCCTACGACGAGCTGATGGAGGAGGGCGTCGAGGACTACCGCGACCCCGAATCCTGTGGCGGGCGCTACGCGTTCGTGAAGGACCCCGACGGCCACGAGATCGAGATCGTCCAGCGCGACCACGGCGCGCGCTGGAGCCTCGATCACACCATGATGCGCGTCGAGGACGCCGACCGAAGCCTCGGTTTCTGGACCCGGAAGTTCGAGTACGACGAGCTTCCGGCGGGGCGGTGGGAGGCCGACTCCTTTGCGAACTACTTCGTCGAACCCGAGGGTGCGGCTGACGAGGCGATGAGCGTCGAACTCACCTACAACTACGACGGACGCTCCTACGAGATGGGCGACGCGTGGGGCCACGTCGCGGTCCGAGCCGACGACCTCGACGACGCGTGGGAGACGCTGATGACCCGCGACGCCGAGGACTACCGCGACCCTGAATCCTGCGATCACCAGTACGCGTTCACGAAGGACACCGACGGTCACGAGATCGAAGTCGTGACGCGGTAGCGACGAACCCGACCATTTTGATACTCAAACTGGTTACTTCGTCGTCTCCTCCCCTTTGGTGAAGGCTCGTACTGCGGCCGTGATGCGGTCGGGCGCTTCCGTTGGCCCGCTGTGACCGAGGCCGTCGAACTCGACGAGGCGGCTCGTTGGGAGAGCCGCATCGACCGAACGGACGCTTTCCCGGAGGTGAGACGGTCCTTCAGTTCCGGTAAGCAAGAGTACGGGCACGTCGACATCGAGCGTATCGGGAAGGCGGTGTTGTTCGAGGGCACGATCCATACGGACCGTGTTCTCTACGTTTTCGACGCATGCAGGCCAGAGCGGCCACTCGTCGAGCCACCCATGGAAGTCGTCGATATCGCCGCCGTGAAGCACCTCACGGAGATGAAGTTTCATCGCCTCACGATGTTGCCCCTCGTCGAGTCGTGTCTGCATCTCGGCTGCGAGATCGGCTCGTGCTCTGTATTCGCCGACGAGATACGCCGGCTCGTAGGCGACGACCGATTCGATCGGTGCGCTCCGTGCAGCTTCTATCGCCTGAAGACCGCCGAACGAGTGCCCAAACAGCCCTGGATCACCATCGACAGCATCAATGACTGCACATGCGTCCTCGACCTCCTTCTGGAGACTGTACTCGTCATCATCGCCGCTGTCCCCACGTCCTCGTCGATCTGGAAGAACGATCGTGAAGTCGTCTGCAAAGCGGGGAACGATCGGCTTCCAGTAGTGTCGGGTGGCCCCGCCGTGGAGGAGGACCAGCGGTGGCCCCTCTCCATGTTGTTCGTATGCAATGCTTGTTCCATCAGCCGATGTGACTGTCTGCATCGGTGGACTCTGGTACGAAGCCGCTTCAGCTATCTCTGTCTCCAATCCGTGCGGCAGTTTATATACCACCCGTCGAGACGAGGTCACTCTCACTCCGGTAGTGGCGGCCACGTCGAGGCGACGGTCGTTTCGACGAGGTGGGTCTGTGCGCGTCGGAGCCGTTCGGAGAGCGACGACGCGGTGATGTCGAGTTCGGTGGCGACATCGTTGAGCGACGCCGACCGCGGAATTTCGAAGTGTCCCATCTCGTAGGCGATCCGGAGTGCCTCACGCTGACGATCAGTGAGTCCGTCACCCGGTGCTTCGGCTTCGCCGTCGCGAGTGAGTCGCTGTAGAGTGAACTCGCCGTTTCGCTGCCAGAACGCACGAAACTCGTTCAATACATCTCTGTCCGCGAACCAGCCGGTCTGGACCCAGCCGGTTGGCGTGACGCGGATCCGTTCGATGATGGAGTCGGTGGTGGCGAGCGCGCGGAGCGCCGAGAGATCCTCGATGTGTCCGCCGAGTTGGGAGTGCTCCCCGATCGCCGGCTGAACCTGATACTGACATGTCTCGCCTGCCCGTCCGACAAGTGTGTACGACGCCACGAACGCCGCCGACTCGAAGGCACGCTCCACCGACTCGTTCGTCCCGCCAGTCACGTGGACAATGAACAAGGGACGATCACCGTGGTTGTACTGGAGTTCGACCTCCAGCGTCGCCTCCCGCACAGCGGCTGCGACTTCTACGAGCGGCAGAACCTCGCAAGTGATCTCGTACTCGGCGACGAGTCCCATGTCCATCCGATAGCCAACAGAAGTCATGAGCGTGTTGTTATCTTCGAGCAAGCTAATGTGGTACTGTTCGGTAGTCGTACCTGTTTAGCGTAGTTTCGTCTATTCGTTTCGGGGAGAGCCGATCGCCGCAGCGTTACGGCTCCAGCATCGTTTTTCCGTTCGACGAAGCCGTTCTCCGACGACTTTCGTCCCCTTCTCTTCCCGACTGTAGGGGCCAAAACTACACCGTTACGAGACACACCTCAGACACCAGTGACGGGGAAACGCGCCGAAATCCTGCAGCTTTAATCCGGCGACCCGGTATCACGGGCGAGATGGACGTGGGTTCGGCCGAGAACTTCACTCGGATGGGAACGCTGGGCGTCGAAGAGGAGTTTTACATCGTCGACGACGCGGGCCGACCCACGTCGGCCACCGACGAACTCGTCTACGAGAGCGAGCCGCCCGGCGTGCTCGACGGCCGTCTCGACCACGAGCTATTCAAATTCATCGTCGAGACGCAGACTCCGACCTGCGAGGGACTCGACGAGGCGCGCGAGCAGATCGTTACCGTTCGGGAGGCTCTGGTCGAGTACGCTGCGGCACACGACTACGATATCGCGGCAGCAGGTCTCCACCCTGCTGCTCGGTGGCGAGAACTCGAACACGCCGAGAAACCTCGCTATCGCTCCCAGCTCGATCGCATCCGGTATCCACAGCACCGCAACACCACTGCTGGGGTTCACGTCCACGTCGGGGTCGACGACGCCGAGAAAGCGACTTGGATCGCGAACGAGCTTCGGTGGTACATGCCGATCATGCTGGCGCTGTCGGCGAACTCCCCGTACTGGGAGGGGTACGACACCGGCCTCGCGTCGGCGCGCGCGAAGATCTTCGAGGGACTCCCCAACACCGGGATGCCGACCGCGTTCGCTGGCTACGAGGAGTACGCCCGGTTCGAACGGCTGATGGTCGAAGAAGGCTCGATCGCCGACCGCGGCGAACTCTGGTACGACGTCCGGCCGCACACCGGTCACGGCACGGTCGAGCTCCGCGCGCCCGATGGCCAGGCAGACGCCGAACGGGTGATCGCGTTCGTCGAGTACGCCCACGCGCTCGTCCTCGATCTCGCCGAACGCTACGAGGACGATCCGAACCCGTGGGCTGCGTATCGATCGAGTGGAGGCGCAAACGCAGTCGGAGGCGGCGGGCTCCGGCGTGAAATCCTCGACGAGAACAAGTGGCGCGCGCTGCGGGACGGCCACGATGCGTCGTTCATCGACCGCGACGGGACGGGCACGATCAGTCTCGAAGCCGTTGTCGATCGAGAAGTCGACCGACTCGGCGTCGAGGGACTCCGCAGGCTTCTCGATACGGAGAGCGGCGCGACGGCCCAACGACGCTACCGGCGCGACGGCGGTCTCGACGCCGTGTGTGCGGCGCTCATGTTGTAGGCGAGGAAGTCTTTTATCTCGCGAGCGGCTGGTTCTCATAGTTATGACCGCCGATGACGCGCCCACCGACGACACAGGCGACGAGAACGAGACGGCGGACGACGAGATCGAACCCGCCGACGTGCGCGCGGAGCTCGACCGCCAGCGATCGAGCAGCGGCGCGACCGGCGCGGTGAATCGGACGGGCGACGACCGGAGTGAGGGAACCGAGGAGTTCGATGAGGGGATCGTGGAGCTGCTCTCGACGGCGCTCGACACCGACCGGGCTGCACGAGTGTACATCGAAGTCCGGCGTCGTCCGTCCGCGACCGCCGAGGAGATCGCAGCGGGCACCGGGCTGTATCCCGACTCGGTCCGTGAGATGCTCGCCGAACTCCGCGACGAGGGTGTCGTCGAGCGACACACTCACACCACGGACAGCGAAGACGACGCGTTCGAGTACACCGCGATCCCGCCGAGCGAGCTCGTTCGCGTGATGATCGATCGGGTCCGCGACGAGTTCGATGCCCGGCTCGGCCTCGATCAGCTCCCGGATGGACGTTCCGAGCCGACTCGTCGTACCTCACGGAGCGATCCTGTGACGATCACCGTCGAGGAAGCCGACGAAGCGAGTGACGAGACGCCGGACAGCGACGAGGCGGACGACACCGACGAGGGATGAGTCGAACGTCGGTCGACGCAGCCGCGCTCGGGGCTTGAGGAGCTATCCCTGTTCTTCGAGGGTACAGCGCGCTCGATAGCCGGCCAGCAGTGTATTGCCCGATCGATCGTGGAGTCGAAGCCACTAAATCGTGGGCACGCCTCCGCCGGGTATGGATGTCGCGCTCGGCGGGACGTTCGATCCGGTCCACGATGGCCACCGCCGGCTGTTCGAGCACGCGTTCGAGCGTGGCGACGTCACCGTCGGGCTGACGAGCGACGATCTCGCCGCCGAGACCAGACACGAGGAGCGGTACGTCCGCCCGTTCGAGAAACGCCGAGAGGACCTCAACGCCGAACTCGCCGCACTCGCCGAACGGTACGACCGAACGTACGAGATCCGTCGTCTCGACGAGCCGACCGGGATCGCGACCGAAGAGGGATTCGACGTGCTGGTGGTTTCGCCCGAAACCGAGACGGGCGGCGAGCGAGTGAACGAGATCCGCCGCAAGAACGGGCTCGACCCGCTCGACATCGAGGTGGTCGATCACGCCCACGCCGAAGACGGTGACATCATTTCGAGTACGCGGATCGTCCGGGGCGAAATCGATCAGTATGGAGCGCTCACGCCCGAACGCGAGGGGCGTCCACGACCTGAGTGACTCGGCGGGTCGACTTTTTACCACGATGGCGGGTCGAGCCCCGCTTCGTCGAGCAACGGTCGCCAGCGTTGCTGAATCGTGAGCCGAGAGACGCCGACCGCCTCAGCGACCGCACGCTGGGATCGCCGGTCGCCCGCGATCAGTCCGCCGGCGTAGAGGCTGGCCGCAAGCGCCGCCGGTTTCGAGCGCTCGCCGTCGGGGACCGTCGAGAGGAACAGGTCGGTCGCGCGCTCGCGGGCGGCCGCGTCGAGATCGAGCGTGTCGGCAGCGGCGTCGAGGTCGTCGAGCCACGCCTCGTTTTCGACCCGGTCGCGCGCCCGGTACATACCCGCCGTTACGGCGTGAGCGGGGTAAGTGTTCGCTGTCGGTTCGTCTCAGTCGCCGCCCCCGCCGAACAGCCGTCGAATCGTTCGCAGCAGATCCACGATCGCTTCGAGGAGCCGATCTATGGTCTCGATGATCCCCACCAACCAATCGAGCTGGAGCACGAACGCGTTCGAACCGATCGTGGCAGGGACGATCGGCGCTCCACCAGTGACGACGACACCCACACTCGTGAGAGCCGCCATCGCCGCGAGCGTGACGACTAAGGACTTCATGCGTCGCACTCCGTTTTGCTCCGTTCAAAACGTGTGGGTTGACATCGCCGGCTCTCGCCGCGCGGCCTGTACTTGCCGGGGCCGAAGCGTTATGCCCGCCGCGGACCGACGGCGAGCCATGACCGGCGTCGTCGAGACGATCTACACCACGCCCGAAGGATCACAGCCGATGGAGGAAGTCGAGGAAATCGAGGCTGTCGAGCGTCAGGGGCTGCGTGGCGATCGGTACATGAAGGGCACAGGCTACTACTCGGGGATGGACGAGTGTGAAGTCACCTTCATCGAGAGCGAGGCCATTCGAGAGATCAAAGACGAGTTCGATATCGATCTCACCGACGGGCGACACCGCCGGAACGTCGTCACCAGCGGCGTCTCGGTCCACGACCTCCTCAACCGTCAGTTCACGGTCGGCGACGTGACCTTCGAAGGGACGCGCCCGCGTCCACCGTGTGCCCACGTCGAGCAGGTCGCCGACGAGGAAGGCGTCGCACGCGCGCTCAAGAACAAACGCGGCGGGATCTGTGCGAGCGTGGTCGAGGACGGGACGATCCACGTCGGCGACGAGCTCACCGTCCTTGACGACGGCGAACACAGCGAGGGCGTAGCCGATGCGATCAAGAACCGCCTCGCGGGCCAGTAAACGACAGGTTCTTTTTGCGGTCACGGGAAGGCGGTGTTGAGCGCGGGTAGCCAAGCCAGGCCAACGGCGCAGCGCTTAGGACGCTGTCCTGTAGAGGTCCGCCGGTTCAAATCCGGTCCCGCGCATCGAGCGAACGAAGTGAGCGAGAGCAGGCACGGACTTGAACTCTATCACGAGCGAGCGGAGCGAGCGAAGTGATTCCGGTTCGAATCCGGTCCCGCGCAGTGAGTGGAGTGAGCGTAGCGAACGGAACGAGCGAGCAGGAGCGATTGGAACCCTGCAAGTCACAGCCCGCACAGGCGAGCGAAGCGAGCCGAGCAGGACTGTCTTGCCCCGGTTCGAATCCGGTCCCGCGCATCCACTTTTTGCTGATAAGCCACTCGTCGACAACTATCGTCGGAAGCGACGTTCGAGTACGCGAAGCCGTGTCACAAACCTTTTTGCGGTCCCGGCGGCCCGTATCGGGTAATGCCGACTGTACGCGACCTCCTCGGCGACATCGTCGACGAAGTCGAGACGGTGCTGTTGTTCTCGCCGAGTTCCTCGTACTACGAGCGGTGTCAGGAGGTCGAGGACATCTCGACGGTCGTGGTCGCGCCGGACAACGGGGTTGGCGCGGAGCGGTACGTCGAACTACCTCTGGAGTTCGCCGATCTCTCCGAGCGCATCCGGTTCGGGATCGAGGGCGCGCTCGACGAGGGGCACATCGACGAAGGCGACGAGGTAGCGTGTGCGACGAAGCTGTTCGACGACGTGATCGACAGTGTGAGTCGGGCGCGGGCGGGCGACCTCGACCAGTCGGGCGTCTACGATCTGTTCACCAACTCCCGCGGCGATCCTGAAGTCATCCGGGACGTGCTGGATGTGGCAGTTGAACTCGGACAGAAGGGCCAGAAAGGCAAACCGGTCGGGGCGCTGTTCGTCATCGGCGACGCCGGGAAGGTGATGAACAAGTCCCGACCGCTGTCGTACAACCCCTTCGAGAAGAGCCACGTCCACGTCGGCGATCCGATCGTGAACGTGATGCTGAAGGAGTTCTCCCGGCTCGACGGGGCGTTCGTCATCAGTGACGGCGGCAAGATCGTCTCGGCGTACCGCTATCTCGAACCCAGCGCGGAGGGCGTCGACATCCCGAAAGGGCTCGGGACGCGTCACATGGCCGCGGGGTCGATCACGCGTGACACCAACGCGACCGCGGTCGTACTGAGCGAGAGCGATCGACTGGTGCGGGCGTTCAAGGGCGGCGAGCTGATCCTCGAACTCGATCCGGAGGAGTACTGATGGCGCTGCTGGCCCAGTCCGTAGTGCAGGACCTCCTCACTCGGAACCTCGATCTCGTGCTCCTCGCGGTCATCCTCGTCATCGGGGGGCTGGTCGCGTACCTCGTCGCACGATCGGCGTATCGCCTCCTCGTCGCTGCCGGAGTCGCTGACGTCGTCGAGGGGACTGCCTCCGAACGTGCCGCCCAGCGACTCGGCACATCCACCGTCGCCCTCCTCTCGTGGGTCCTCGGTCTCTTCGTCTTCGTTCTCGCTGCGGTGCTCGCGCTCGGCGTCGCCGCGCTGTTCGACATCCAGAGCTATCTGATCGACTTCATCGATTTCCTGCCGGATCTGTTCATCGCCACGCTCATCGTGATCGTCGGGCTGATCCTCGCCGATCGGGCGGAGCTACGGGTCGCCGAGCGACTGGGAAACTACAAGTTCACCTCGACGGGAGCGCTCGGCCTGGTTCCGGGGGTCGTGAAATACAGCGTGATCTACATCGCGGCGCTTGTCGCGCTCGGCCAGATCGGTGTCGCCGACGACGCACTGCTCGTGCTGCTCGCGGCCTACGTCTTCGGCGTCGTCTTCCTCGGTGGGCTCGCCGGCAAGGACCTCCTCGCAGCGGGTGCGGCAGGGACCTACCTCCTGCTCAATCAACCCTATGCCATCGGCGACGAGGTGCGCGTCGACGACATGCACGGCGTGGTCCAGGAGGTCGACGTGTTCGTCACCCACGTCGAAAACGACGGCGAAGAGTACATCATCCCGAACCACCGGGTCTTCCGGACGGGCGTCGTGCGCGTCCGCTGAACCTTTTTACTTCGTCGGGTGCGCTCGCTCCCTGCGGTCGCTCGCCCACCACTCTCTGCTCGCGGGCCGAAGGCCCGCTCGCATGGTCCGAGAGACGCTTCGCGTCCCTCGCTACTCGCAAAAACGTTCATGAAAAACACCCGCTCGCTCACTGCGTTCGCTCGCGGTAGAACTGCTGGCGCTTTCTGCAACCGCACAGCACCGCCGAAGCCCTCGGCCCGCTCCGCGGGCCTCGCCCTTCACCCACTAGGAACCGCTACCGCCCCGCACCGCCACCCACTACAGCCCCGCCACCGCAGCCACCCTCACGCCTCCGTCGCCGGCACGCCAGCGACCGTCGCGCCGGGCGGCACGTCCTCGGCGACGAGGGAGTTCGCAGCCACGCGCGCGTTGGCACCGATCTCGACACCGGGCAGGACGATCGCGCCAGCGCCGATCATCGCGCGCTCGCCGACGACCACCTCGCCGGTGCGGTACTCGTCCTGGAGATACTCGTGACACAGCAACGTGGCGTCGTAGCCCACGATCGCGTGGTCCTCGATCGTGATGAGTTCGGGCCAGAACACGTCGGGTGTGGCTTCGAGCGCCCACGAGACGCCCTCGCCGACCGTGATCCCGAGCCGCCGGAGCGCCCAGTTTTTCACCCGGAGGAAAGGTGCGAGCCGCGCAACGAGAACGAACAGATAGTTGTGGACGATCCGCCACAGCGACCTCGCCTCGGGCCAGTGCTGGAGGGAGTTTCGGGGGCCGGGCGTCGGATGCACAGTCGTCCGATCCCGGCGGGAGTCGGTGTCGTCGGTCACGATCGACCGTTCGGCCGCCGGTGTCTTGAATCCGCAGACCGCATACGCCCAGCGACGAACACTACTCGGCGCGCAGTTCGTCCATGTGATCGATCCGTGATTCGACGAGCGCTGCCGTGCCGATGTCGTGGCGGACGCGGAGTCCGTCGGTCCCAGCCTCGGTCAGCGTCTCGTCGACGATCTCCTCGGCGGTTGCGATGGTATCGGCGACCCCGACCACCGCGAACGCCCGCGAGGTAGTGGTGTAAATGCCGTCGTCGCGCTCGTCGACGCTGGCGTAGTAGAGTTCGACCCGCGGCGACGTGCCGCCGTCCGCGGCCGCCGATCCGCTGGCGTCGCCACCGGCCGCGAACCGCTGGTTGATCGTCTCGACGACGCCCTCGTCGACCTGGATCTTCGCCCCTGCGTCCGGATCGGTGGGATAGCCGTCGGGCACCGCGTACTTGCAGACCGTGGCCCGCGGCGCGAAGTCGAGATCGGGCAGCGGATCGCCGTCGCGCGCCGCGACGAGCACCGAGAGCAGGTCGGTGTCGAGCACCGGGAGGGTGTTCATCGCCTCGGGGTCGCCGAAGCGCGCGTTGAACTCCACGACCTTCGGCCCGTCGGCGGTCAGCATGAACTGGCCGTAGAGCACACCAGTATAATCGTCGAGCGCGGCGACCGTTTCCTCGACGATCTCGACGGCCGCCCGGTAGTCCTCGGTGGTCATGAACGGGAGTTCGAACCCGCTGTCGGTGTAACTCCCCATACCTCCCGTATTGGGGCCCTCGTCGCCCTCGTAGGCACGTTTGTGGTCCTGGACCGCCGGGGTCGTGCGCACGTCGTCGTTCGCCACCAGCGCCTGAACAGTAAATTCCTCGCCGACGAGGCGCTCTTCGAGCACCACGCGGTCGTACTCCGAGTTGCGGAGGTACCCTTTGGCCTCCTCGGGCGTGACCTGGTCACCGATGACGCGGACGCCTTTCCCGCCGGTCAATCCGGCTGGCTTCACTACGAGATCGCCGTCGTGGTCGTCGATGTACTCACACGCGCGCTCCATATCGTCGAACGTCTCGAAGGCCGGAGACCCGGGGATGTCGTGCTCGCGCATAAACCGCCGCTGGTAGGCCTTGTCGGTCTCGATCCGTGCCGCCTCGGCGTGCGGTCCGAACGGGAACACGCCGGCGTCGGCAAGCGCGTCGGCCACACCGGCCTCCAGGGGCGTCTCGGGGCCGACGACCGCGAGCGTCGCACCGACCTCCTCGGCGTAGGCGACGACAGCCTGTGGGGTGGTGGTGTCGAGCGTTGCGAACCCCGCGGCGAGGCCCGCGATGCCCGGGTTCCGGTTTTCCGCACAGGCGAAAAGCGTCGCGTCCGTGTCGGCGAGCGCGTGCGCGATGGCGTGCTCGCGCCCGCCGCCGCCGACGACCAGAACGGTCTCGCTCATGCGCGATAGGCTCCGCCGGCGGGTGTAAAGATTACCCTTCCCGGCGTCGACACCACACGGTCGCCGGTGTCGTCAGCACGGTGTGACCCAACGGACAGCGACGGTGAAATCGCAAGCACTCTCGCTAACCCTCGTGCTCCCGTGCTTCCCGGTGGAGATACCGAATGTTCTACCACGACGACGAACTCCAGTACGAGGTCGAGGTCGAGGAGCCGAACCCCAAGTTCGCGAAGATGCTCCAGCAGGCTATCGGCGGAGCCGAAGGCGAGATGCGCGTCGCGCTCCAGTACATGTTTCAGGCGTTCGCGGTGCCCGCCGAGAAGAGCGAGTACCGCCGGCTGCTGATGGAGACCGCAACCGAGGAGCTGGGACACATCGAGATGCTCGCCACTGCGGTCGCGAAGAACCTCCAGGGCGCGTCCGACGAACAGCGCGAGGCCGCCCGCGAGGACGCCGTCATCGCGGAGATGATGGACAGCGGCCAGCCCCGACAGGCACTTTCCGCTGGTCTCCACGCGATGCCGGTCGACTCGAACGGCACGCCGTTCAACGGCGGCTGCGTCGTCGCGAGCGGCAACCTCGCCGCCGACATGTACGCGAACGTGATGGCCGAATCCACAGGTAGGTTGCTCGCCACCCGGCTCTACGAGATCACCGACGATCCCGGGATGGAGGACATGCTTTCGTATCTGATCGCTCGGGACACGATGCACCAGAACCAGTGGCACGCCGCGCTCGAAACGATGGACGACCACGTCCCGGTACCCAACAGCTTCCCCCAGGAAAAGGAAAACCAGGACCACAACTACGAGTTCATGTCCACGTACAGAGACGAGCAGCCGGATCCCGAAGAGCGCTGGACGCAGGGTGAATCCGTCGACGGCAACGGGGAATTCTCCTACGGCGAACAGCCCGGCGGCGGCGAACCCGACCTCGACGAAGTCATCGAGGCGATGCACAACGAGATCAACTGAGTCGATCCCCTCCGTTTATATCCGCCCGCCGAGACGCCCCCATATGGCAGACGTGACTATCGACATGGGCGACCGAGAGCTCGACGACGCTGCCGACGAGCTGACCGCCGCCCGCGACGACTTCGATGACGGAACGCTGTCGGTCGATCTCCATGACCTCGACGCGCCGACCGCGTTCGCCTTCTTCGAGGGCGCGCTCGACGCCGGCTACCGCGTCACGATCGCCGGGCTCGAATCGGAACCGACCGGCCACCAGACGATCGTCGAGATGCTTCAGGACGACGAGATCGTCCACATCGAGACGCTCTCCCTCGAACTCGGCGTCTGAGGAGTTACGTTCTCCCCGTCGGCTGACCGCCCGCGAACCGAACGTGCCGCAGTCCACCGAACACTACTGCGTCGGTTCGCTACTACTCGGTTTCCTCGGCATCCGTGTTCCAGACGGCCTGGTTCTGGAGTGCGGCGGCGGTGTTCTGGATCGACCGCATTGTGGCCGCGGTCGCCATCACCGAATCCATCACCGCCTGCTGACTCGCGCCGTCCGGGTAGAGCCGGTGTTCGAGCAGGATCGAGTGGACCGCAGGGAACTCACACGGGTCGCCCTCGGCGTCGAGAAATGTATAGAAGCCCGGTGCAGTCGCGAGGATGGGGCCCAGACGGTTAAGCAGTTCCTGGCGATCCTCGTCGTCCTCGACTAACGCCGCGACACGCTCGGTGTCGAACGTACACTCTCCGACCACCCGCAACGGGCCCCACGTCTCCTCCTTGATGACGTGAAGCGGTAGCCGGGAGAGCCGGAGTCGGAGGTTGAACGCCGCATTATCGGTGGTTTCGTGCTCGACCTCCTGAACGACCTTCTCGTCGAGCCACGCCTCCGTCTGTTCGCGACTCAGGTGATCGACCATTCACGATCGTGGGTTCGGATCGGATAAGAAGGTGCTGCCGTCGAGCGCCGTGTCGCCGGGGAGCGAGCGTTTACCCGTGACGGGGCGCGTAGGTGAGCCATGAACGCCACCGAGCGAAATCGATTGGAGGAGGAGGGGAGTCCGTATCTCCGCCAGCACGCCGACAACCCCGTCAACTGGCAGCCGTGGGACGACGACGCGCTGGCGGCAGCCCGCGAGCGCGACGTCCCGATCTTCCTCTCGATCGGCTACTCGGCGTGTCACTGGTGTCACGTCATGGAAGACGAGAGCTTCGAGGACGAGGCGGTAGCCGAGCGACTCAACGACGACTTCGTTCCGATCAAGGTCGATCGCGAGGAGCGGCCCGATCTCGACCGACTCTATCAGACGATCTGCGGGATGGTCTCGGGCCAGGGTGGGTGGCCGCTGTCGGTGTGGCTCACGCCCGACGGTCGACCGTTCTACGTCGGCACGTACTTCCCTCGCGACGCGAAGCGCGGCCAGCCCGGCTTCCTCGACCTGCTCGACTCGATCGCGGAGTCGTGGGAAGACGACCGCGAGGACGTCGAGGGTCGCGCCGACCAGTGGGCGGGTGCGATGGCCGGCGAGCTGGAGGCGACGCCCGAGCAGCCAGGCGACCCACCAGGCAGCGACCTGCTCGAAACCGCCGCCCAGCAGGCAGTCGAGAGCGCCGATCGCGAGTATGGGGGGTTCGGTCGCGGCCAGAAGTTCCCCCAGACGGGCCGGCTCCATCTCCTCATGCGAGCTGCCGAACGAACAGGGAGAGCGGTCTTCGACGAGGTCGCCCGCGAGACGCTCGACGCGATGGCCGATGGCGGGTTGCGAGATCACGTCGGCGGCGGCTTCCACCGGTACACCACCGACCGCGAGTGGACGGTGCCCCACTTCGAGAAGATGCTCTACGACAACGCCGAACTCGTCCGGGCGTACCTCGCGGGCTACCGCCGGACAGAGGCTGAACGCTACGCCGAGGTCGCCCGCGAGACCTTGGGATTCGTCGAACGCGAGCTCCACCACCCCGACGGGGGATTTTTCAGCACGCTCGACGCTCAGAGCGAGGACGAATCCGGCGAACACGAAGAGGGGGCGTTCTACGTCTGGACGCCCGACGAAGTTCACGACGCGGTCGACGACGAGTTCGCGGCCGACCTGTTCTGCGAGCGCTACGGCGTCACCGAGACGGGGAACTTCGAGGACGGAACGACGGTGTTGACACTCAGTGCCGACATCGAGGACTTAGCCGACGAGCACGACACCACTGCCGAGGAGATCGAGGCGGAACTCGAACGCGCCCGCGAGACGGTGTTCGCAGCACGAGCCGAGCGCGCACGTCCGGCACGCGACGAGAAAATTCTGGCGGGATGGAACGGCCTGATGATCTCGGCGTTCGCCGAGGCTGGGCTCACGCTCGACGCGCGCTTCGCCGACACCGCCGTTACGGCGCTCGACTTCATTCGCGAACACCTGTGGGACGACGAGGAAAAGCGCCTCCAGCGGCGGTACAAGGACGAGGACGTGAAGATCGACGGCTACCTCGAAGACTACGCGTTCCTCGCGCGCGGCGCGCTCAACTGCTACGAGGCGACCGGCGATGTCGACCACCTCGCGTTCGCGCTCGACCTCGCGCGCACGATCGAGACGGAGTTCTGGGACTCAGAGGAGGAGACGCTCTACTTCACCCCGCAGACGGGGGAGTCGCTCGTCGCGCGGCCTCAGGAGCTCGACGACCAGTCGACGCCCTCCAGCACCGGGGTGGCGGTCGACGTCCTGCTCGCGCTGGACCACTTCACTCCCGACGATCGTTTCGAGGGGATCGCCACAACGTCCCTCGAAACCCACGCCAAGACCGTCGAATCGAGTCCGCTCCGGCGCGCGTCGCTCGCGCTCGCGGCCGATCGTCACGCCGCCGGGTCGCTCGAATGGACGGTCGTGAGTGATGGGGTCCCCGACGCCTGGCGCGAGCGGATCGGTCGAAGCTACCTCCCGCGTCGACTCCTCGCGCGGCGACCACCTTCCGACAAGGAACTCGCCACGTGGTGCGACCGGCTCGGACTCGACGACCCGCCGGCGATCTGGGCCGATCGGGACCAGCGCGACGGCGAGCCCACGGCGTACGTCTGTCGGTCGTTCACCTGCTCGCCGCCGCAGACCGACATCGAGGACGCGCTGTCGTGGGTAGAACGGCTCGCGTCCGACACGGATGCGGACCCAGAATCGACTCCAGCGGACGACCGTTCGCGTTAGTTCGTCGGCTCGGGCGCGTCGAGCTGTTCGGCGAGGTGGACGATCGGCGGTTCGGGTTCGTCCTCCACGAACCGTGCGACCTCCTCGCCGTCGCGCTCGATGACGACCGTGGGGATGTATTCGATGTCGTATTCGGCGACCAGTTCGCCCTGCTTGTCCTGATCCAGTGCGTACTCCTCGATCCGGTTCTCGGGGACGCCAGCCTCGTCGAGCGCCGCCGCGAAATCCGGCAGGATGGCCCGGCAGTCCTTACACCAGTCGCCACCCCAGACCCGGACGGTGAGTTTGTCGGCGTGTTCGCCGACGGCGTCGATCGCGTCCTCGTAGCCCGCGGGGTTCCAGACCGGGTTCGGCGACATCGTTTCGAGACTCATGGCCGGTCTTCGTCACCGGCCGGCTTATATCGTTGGTTCGACTCATTGAGCAGCCAGGGAACGACTGCCATCCAGTAGCCACGCAACGGTTATCCTGTTTGCCGTCCTTTCTATTTCCATGAGTGATACCACATCTATCATTTCCAACAGGCCGTTCAGTATTATCGGAACGTTGGTAATACTCGTCGGACTGTTGGTGTTCGGCTACGGTCTCCTGCTCGTCCCGGTATCGGTACTCGGGGGTGGGCACATCGCCGCCATCGGTCTCTCGCTGGTGCTTTCTGGACTGTTCGCCACGGAGTGGGCCGGTGACCGTTGGGGACTCTCGGCAGCGGACCGGCGCACGCTATCGCTGGCGTTCGGCGTGCTCGCCGGGCTCTTGCTGGTCGCGTTCGTAGTCGTCAACTTCGCGTCCTTCGAATCCGGCGGCGTCGAAACCGTCGTCGAATACGTCGGGGACGGTTCCTGATCGGTCGGCGTCGGCTGCGGTCCCAGTCGGCGGCATACGTTTTTGCGGCATCGTTTGCAACCACGATTCCCGAATCCCGTCACCGGTTTAGGGACGCGTTCCGTACCGGTTGGTAATGGACGACAGTATCCTCGACGCCATCGGATCGCCCCTCGTGCAGGTCGGTTCGCCCGAGGGTGCGACCGTGGCCGCGAAGATCGAGTCGAAAAACCCCGGCGGGTCGGCGAAAGACCGTCCCGCGAAGGCGATGGTCGAGGCCGCAGAGCGCAAGGGGAGCCTCGAACCCGGCGATCGACTCGTCGAGCCGACGAGCGGTAACACCGGGATCGGCCTCGCCGTCGTCGCGGCGGCGAAAGGCTACGATCTCACGGTCGTGATGCCCGCCTCGAAGTCCGAAGAGCGCCGACAGGTCATGGCGGCCTACGGCGCGGATCTCGAACTCGTGGATGGCGAGATCGAGCAAGCGAAAGAGCGTGCCGACGAACTCGAACGGCAGGGGATGGTCCAACTCCGGCAGTTCGAAAACCGTGCGAACGTCCGCGCTCACTACGAGACGACCGCAAAAGAGATCGTCGAGCAGGTCGAGGGACGCGACGTCGATGCGCTCGTCGCCGCGGTCGGCACCGGCGGTACGCTTACCGGGATCGCTCGCCGGCTCCGCGAGGAATTTCCCGCGATGGAAGTCGTTGCGGTCGAGCCGGAAGCGAATGCTGTGCTTTCGACCGGCGAGTCGGGGATCGACGAGTTCGAGGGAATGGGGCCGGGGTTCGTGAGCGAGATACTGGGTCGAGAACTGATCGACACGGTCGAAACCGTCGGAATCGACGCTGCGGAAGCCGAGTGTCGCCGCCTCGCGCGTGAGGAGGGAATCATCGTCGGCCAGTCGAGCGGCGCGGCGAACCTTGCCGCCCGTCGGGTCGCCGAGCGGCTCGCGAGGCCCGAACTCGACTGCCCGCCCGCCCCGACGGAGCTTCGGGCCGACGGGAGCGGCGAGGCGGCCACCACCGAGTACGACGACTGCCCGCTGGTCGTCACCGTCTTTCCCGATAGCGGCGAGCGCTATCTCTCGACCGGGATGTTCGACGAGTAATCGGCCGATCTCGTTGGAGACGGTTCACCGCCGTTCGTGACAGACTAAAAACTTATATCGACACGACTCGTAGCTCGCGTCGTGAAACACCGCCGTCCCCGGATCATCGGGGTTGCAGCGATCGTGCTCGCCGGCCTCGCGAGCGTCGTCGTCTATCCGGAGCTCCCGGCCAGAATGGCGACCCACTGGGGTGCGAGCGGCGAGGTCGACGGCACGATGTCGCGGCTTGCGGGTGCGTTCTTCCTCCCGGTGTTCACCATCGGCGTCTACGTGGTCTTGCTGGTCGCGCCGCGTCTCGACCCGAACGACCAGAACATCGAGTCGTTCCGGGACGCGTACGAGTGGTTCGCCGCCGGGATAGTGTGGTTTCTGGGCTACGTCCACGGGCTCACGCTGCTCTGGAACCTCGGCGTCCAGCCACCCATCGGTGCGGCGCTCGCTCCGGGTCTCGCCGCGATGCTCTACACGAGCGGACTCCTCGTTGAGCACGCCGAACCGAACTGGATCGCTGGTGTCCGCACTCCGTGGACGCTCGACGACGAGGGGGTATGGGAGCGAACCAACCACCGGGCCGCGCTCGCGCTGAAACTCGCGGGTGTGCTCGCGCTCGGCGGACTTGTTTTCCCTGGGGCTGGCTTCGTGTTCTTCCTCGTCCCGCTCGCGGTCGCCGTCGTGTACGTCACCATCTACTCCTACGTTGTGTACAGACGCCAGCGAGCGACGTGAGGGGTCCCCTCAGGCCGCGCAGTTGTTCGCGCCCGTTTCGAGCATCGTCGCCGCACGCGAACTTTCGACACTCTCGACGCCACGATTGATCGCGATCACCGTCTCGTAGTTGTCGGGCTTCTCGGGAACGTTCTCGATCATCCGCTCGACGAATGCCGTCCGATCGAGGGCCACGAGGTCGAGTCGGTCCTGTACTTCTCCGAGGGATCGCCCGACGAGCTTGCCTGGCGCGGCGTTCTCGTAGGTGCCGTCGCTGTTCACGGTGACGTGGCCCGGTAGGACGGTGAGTTCTGTGGGGAGTTCGAGCAGCGTGTCGTGAAGCGTCTCGTACTGCATCTCCGCACCGTCCTCGGCCCCTTCGTCGCCGAATTCGAGCTCCGTGCGACCGATCGAATCGAGAAACAGACTATCCCCGGTGAGCACGGCGTCGTCGCCGACACGATACGCGACCATCTCGGTGGTGTGACCGGGTGCGCCGAGGGTCTCGATCCCAGTATCGCCGACCGTAATCGTCTCGCCGTCGGCCAGCGGTTCGAACTCGTAATCGAGGTCGCGCTCGGCCGCGCGTTCGCCGAGATGATAGGGGACACCGAGTCGTGTCGCGAGCATCCGTCCGCCGGAGAGATGGTCGGCGTGGACGTGGGTGTCGAGAACGTGAGTGATCGTCATTCCGTGCTCGGCGGCGGTGGTCACGTACTGATCGGTGTGTCGCGTAGGGTCGACGACAACCGCCTCGCCCGCGCGTTTCGAGCCGACGAGATAGGAGAGACAGCCCTTCGCCCGACGCTGGAACTGCACGATCACGAGATCGTCGCTCGTGGTGTCCACGCGGGCGGTCTCGTACAGCGCGTTCCACTCGCGCATTCCCCCTGTCACGACCGCGACGTCGTCGAATCCGTCGGCGTCGAGCTCGGCGGCGAGGATCGTCGACGTCGCACCCTTCCCGCAGATCGTGACGATCCGCTTACCGTCCGCCACCGACGCGATCGCCTCGCGCTGGTCCGCCCCCAGCGTCTCCGTCGGCCCGAACGGGACGTTCACCGCGCCCGGCACGCGCCACGACTCGTAGCTGTCCGCCGGACGCGTGTCGACGAGTGTAAAATCGTCCACACCCGCGTCCTGTGCGTCAGCGACCTCTCTGGCAGTGATCGTCTCGAACATCGTTCTGCTCGTCTGTACGGTATTGGGACAAATAAACATTCTTGCACACAGCTACTGGATCCACGAATCATCCGACAGACGACGCAGGCTGCGATTCAGGTCCGGTATTCACTACGTGCCGTTGTTCTCCGGTGGTCTCTCGGGGGCGTATCGGCCCGATCCGTCTCGGAGCGATCGTGCCCACCGTGCTGAGTGGAATCGGCTGGACGACCCGAGCACGGCGGCGGGTGAACGCCGACGGGTGGCTACTCGATCGTCGCGACCAGCAGAAACGTCTCCGGACGACTGATCTCGTGCTCGATCGCGAACCCGTGGTCACGGAGCGAATCCGCGGCCGCGTCGGCAGTGTATCGCTCGTCGAGCGGTGGGCCGTTCTCGCCGGTGCCCGTGGCAGTCCAGTCGACGATGACGAGCCGTCCCGTGGGCCCGAGCACCCGGTGGATTGCCGCGAACGCGTCGTCACTCGCAAACTCGTGATAGGTCATCGTCGAGAATGCGGCGTCGAGACTGCCGTCCTCGAACGGGAGGTCCTCGATACCCGTCGTCACGAGTTCGACGTTCGCCGGCACGCCCTTCTCCCGGTAGTACTCGTGCATCGCCTCCTGGATGTCGACCGCATAGACCTCGCTCGCATGCGGTGCGACGTCGTCGGTGTAAAACCCTGTTCCGCTGCCGAGGTCGGCGGCAGCGTGGTTCGACGAGAGTGCGAGTGCCCCCAGCAGTTCCTCGGCCGAGAGGAACCGGTAGCGCCACGCTGCCTCCTCCAGCTTGTCGGCGTTGTCGACGTCGAACGTGTGATACCCCATCGTCACAGCGCCTCGAACGCTTCGTCGGCGAGTTCGCCGGTGTCTTCGATGATGTCGGCCATCGTGTCGCCGTCCGGTGCCATCCCGACGAGTCGGGCGATCCGCATGATCGAAACGTGATAGACGGTCTGGACGCCGGGCTCTTCCTCCCAGATGACGACGTTGCAGGGAAAGAGCCCACCCATTCGGTTGTCGCTGGCGTCGAGCGCACGGTCGGCGATGGCCGGATTACACGCACCGAGCACGTAGTACGGGTCACGATCGGCATCGACTTTCTCGTTGAGGAGTTCCGACGGTGAGAACTCGCTGGGGATGCCGAACCCAGCGTCGGTGAACACCTCACGAACGTGTTCGATCGCGTCCTCGTGGCTCATCTCAAGGGTGGTTCGTTTCACACCGATGTCGTCTTCGTCCAGTTGAGCCGGATCGATGGGTAGCGTCATCGTGTAGAGTATTGTGTCTGTCGTGAAAATCGCTTTCGGTTCGTGAGATCCGCCAGTTGAGGGGAGCGGACCGACTCAGACGAGCAGCTGGATATCGGCGTCGGCCATGCGCTGGAAGGCGCTCGCCGCGCCGACGCCCGTCTCGACGTCGTCGTAGAAGTCGGCGTCGTCGTAGTCCAGCAGATCGATCGTCATCTGGCACGCCTGAAGATCGACCCCACTGTCGAGTGCGGTCCGAACGAGCTCTTCGACGCTTGCGACATCGTTGTCGACGATGCGCCGCTCCATCAGCTTCGCAGTCGCCCGATCCATGCCGGGAAGCGCCCCGATGACGTTCGGAATCGGCATGTTGGGATTGCCGACCGAGCTCAGCCCCAGTTCCTGCGAGTGTTCCTCGTGGAGGATTTCGAGCCCCCAGAACGTGTGAAACACCGTCACGTCCCAGCCGAAGGCTGCGGCCGTCGAAGCGAGGATCAGGGGCGGATACGCCATATCGAGGGTCCCCTTCGTCGCGATGATGACCATCCGCTGCTCGTCGTCGTCCCGAACCGCGGCGAGTTCGGCTTCGAGCTCCTCGATGCGTGCTTCGAGGGCTGCAACGTCCTCGACCGACTCGCCAGCGGCGGGCTGGGTCTCCGTGCTCATCGCTGCCGCCCGACCGATCGATCGGTCGACGTGCGCGATCCGATCCCGTCGATAGCCGTCATGCGGTTTTCCGGACGTAGTGTTTGTACACGTCCGCATCCTCGGTCTGATCGACCAGTTCGACGCCCGTCGTCGAGCCGGCCCACCCCTTGATGTCGCTCATGCTCCCGGCATCGGTCGCGAGCACTTCGAGTACCTCCTCGCTCCCCAGCCCGTCGACCGCCTGTTTGGTCTCGATGACTGGCATGGGGCAGTTCTCTCCCGTGACGTCGAGCGTCTCGGCAGTGTCGTGTTCGTCGCTCATGTTTTATCTTGCCTCTACTAAACAATATTGACTGAGCGTTTCAAAAGTCTTGTGCATCTACCGCACAGCCCTGGCCTAAAAATCATCAGAAGCAGAATAGACAGCGTTCTGACGTCGAAAGTCTCGAATCCAACTATACTATATTGTATAGAATTCACTATTCTATACGAAGACTTATCGGGGCCGAACGGGTAGGCGGGTACGATGAGTGACGAAGCGTTCCCCGACCCGGCCGTCGATGTCGAATCGATCGAGCCGAACGAACTGAAAGAGCGCATCGACGACAGCGAGGACGTGTTCCTGCTCGACACGCGTTCGAGTGAGGCGTTCGAGGAGTGGCACATCGACGAACCGAACGTCACCGTCCGGAACGTGCCGTACTTCGAATTTCTGCTCGGCGACGTCAACGACGGCGTCTTCGAGGAGATTCCCGACGATCGGGACGTGACGGTCCTCTGTGCGAAGGGCGATTCGAGCGAGTACGTCGCCGGCTTGCTGGCCGAACGCGGCTACGAGGTCCGTCATCTCGTACGCGGCATGAACGGCTGGGCGGATCTCTACGAATCCTATGAACTCGCCGTCGATGTCGACGCCACGGTCGTCCAGTACCAGCGCCCCTCCAGCGGCTGTCTCTCGTATCTCGTCGTCAGCGGCGACGAGGCCGCAGTCGTCGATCCACTCCGGGCGTTCGTTGACACCTACCACCAGGACGCGCGCACGCTGGGAGCGGAGATCACGGCCGCGCTCGACACCCACATCCACGCCGACCACATCAGCGGAGTCCGTCGCGTCGCCGCAGGGACCAGTGCGGAAGCGTTCCTTCCCGCGTCCGCCGCCGAGCGTGGTGTTGACGACGACACTGCCTATGCGACGATCGAGAACGGCGAGACGATCGCCATCGGCGAGACCGAGATCGAGGCGCTCCACACGCCCGGTCACACGTCGGGGATGACTGCCTACCGGGTCGAGAACGTCCGGCTGTCTCTTATACACATCTCT